>NZ_JBHWVM010000006.1:0-34863 GCF_042736805.1 Streptomyces sp. NPDC060031 | reverse complement strand
GGCCGGAGGCCGACAACCCGGAGCGGGCCGCAGGCATGCTGAAGCCCCGCGGCCCGGTACCCCGGTCCTACGGAGGCTCGTAGGCTCCGAGACGGGCCCTACGGGAGCGCGGCGGCCCGGAACCCCGGGCACTGCGGGAACCCGCAGACCCGGAGACGGGCCTACGGGGAGCCCGGCGGCACGGAAGCCCGGGCCTACGGGAGCGCGGAGACCCCGGAGACGGGCCAGCTCATCCGGATGGTCCCGCCCGCTTCCCCGCTGGTCACCTCGACGTCGTCGACGAGCCCGCTGATCACCGCGAGGCCCATCTCGTCCTCACCCTCGATGTCGGGGTCCAGGACGGCTTCGATTCCGGAGACGGCGGACGGCCCGCCGGCCGGTCCGGGAACCTCGTCGCCGACCTCGATGGAGAACACCTTCTCCTCCTCGGTCAGCACGACCCGGACGGGCGCGGTCAGCCCGTTGCTGCGGTGCAGTCCGACGGCGCGCGAGCAGGCCTCGCCCACGGCGAGGCGGACCTCGTCGAGGACGGCTTCCTCCACGCCCGCCCGCCGCGCCACGGCGGCCGCGACGAGGCGGGCCGTCCTGACGTGTTCGGGCTGGGCGCTGAAGCGCAGTTCAACGGTGGCCATGCGCGTCCCCCTCGGACTACGGGCGTGCCTTGCAGGGGCCCGGACCGCCTGTGGCCCGGTGCCCCCCGCTCCTCATGCGGCTCGGCGACGACTGCCCTCGGGGCGGCCGCCGCGAAACCGTCAGTCGGTGGCGCTGACGGCGTCCTCCACCGAGGTGTGGATCGGGAACACCTTGGTCAGGCCGGTGATGCGGAAGATCTTCAGGATGCGCTCCTGGTTGCACACCAGACGCAGCGAGCCCTCGTGCGCACGGACGCGCTTGAGGCCTCCCACGAGCACACCAAGCCCGGTGGAGTCGAGGAAGTCCACTCGCTCCATGTCGACAACCAGGTGGTAGCTGCCGTCGTTCACCAACTCGACCAACTGCTCGCGCAGCTTGGGCGCGGTATACACATCAATCTCGCCACCGACCTCCACGACCGTACGGTCGCCGACAGTGCGAGTCGACAGGGACAGGTCCACGGATCCTCCAGCACCTTGCTATCGAGCGGCGCCCCCCAGGGGCCTCCCCACCCGAAGGTGGGCGAGGGATTGGCTGCCGCGATGGCATTCAATCACTTACCGGCAGGCGCGCACGACGCCTTGGGACCATTGTCCCGCACGCCAGTGACACACTCGGTTCCAATGGCCCATCCTCACCACCCCGGTCGGCCCACGGCACCCGCGGATCAGCGACCCACCCCCGGCACGGTTCTGAACCGGCTGGCACGGGGGCCTTCCCGAGCTGCGCGCATCACCCATACGGAGCACTTGCCCCCTCGGGACGGCCGTCATGCAGTCTGGCCCGACCACATCCGAACGGATGTAGTAGCCGCCATCCAGGCCGCGGGAATCGAACATCCGTGGGAACACCAGGCCACGGCCGCCGAGCACGCCCTCGACGGCGAGTCGGTGGTCGTCGCGACCGGCACCGCCTCGGGCAAGTCGCTGGCGTACCTGGCGCCCGTGCTCTCCGCCCTCGCGGACGGCGCCGAAGCCCCCAACGGCCGCGGCGCGACCGCCCTGTACCTGGCGCCCACCAAGGCCCTGGCGGCCGACCAGCGGCGCGCCGTACGGGAACTGGCCGCCCCGCTGGGCAACGCGATCCGTCCCGCCGTGTACGACGGCGACACCCCGGTGGAGGAACGCGAATGGGTGCGCCAGTACGCCAACTACGTCCTCACCAACCCCGACATGCTGCACCGCGGGATCCTGCCCGCCCACCCCCGCTGGTCCTCCTTCCTGCGGTCCCTGCGCTACGTCGTGATCGACGAGTGCCACACCTACCGGGGAGTATTCGGCTCCCACGTGGCCCAGGTCCTGCGCCGGCTGCGGCGGCTGTGCGCCCGCTACGGCTCCGAACCCGTCTTCCTGCTCGCCTCCGCCACCGCGAGCGACCCGGCGGCCGCGGCCTCCCGGCTGACCGGCCTGCGGGTCGTCGAGGTCGCCGACGACGCCTCCCCGCGCGGCGAGCTGGTCTTCGCCCTGTGGGAGCCGCCGCTGACCGACCTCAAGGGCGAGAAGGGCGCCCCCGTACGCCGTACGGCCACCGCGGAGACCGCCGACCTGCTGACCGACCTGGTCGTGCAGGGCGTGCGCACGGTCGCCTTCGTCCGCTCCCGGCGCGGCGCCGAGCTGATCGCCGTCATCGCCCAGGAGCGGCTCGCCGAGGTGGACCGCTCTCTGCCCCGGCGGGTCGCGGCCTACCGCGGCGGCTACCTGCCCGAGGAGCGCCGGGCCCTGGAACGCGCCCTGCACTCCGGGGAGCTCCTGGGGCTGGCCGCCACGACCGCCCTGGAGCTCGGCGTGGACGTCTCGGGCCTGGACGCCGTGCTGATCACCGGCTACCCCGGCACCCGGGCCTCCCTGTGGCAGCAGGCCGGCCGCGCCGGGCGCTCGGGCCAGGGCGCCCTGGCCGTGCTGATCGCCCGTGACGACCCGCTCGACACGTACCTCGTCCACCATCCGGAGGCACTGTTCCGCCAGCCGGTCGAGGCCACGGTGCTGGACCCGGACAACCCGTACGTCCTGGCCCCCCACCTGTGCGCGGCCGCGGCCGAGCTCCCGCTGACGGAGGCGGACCTCGACCTCTTCGGCCCGGCGGCCCGTGAGCTCCTCCCCCAGCTGGAGGCCGCCAAGCTGCTGCGCCGCCGGGCGACGGCCTGGCACTGGACCCGGCGCGAGCGGGCCTCGGACCTGACCGACATCCGGGGCGGCGGCGGCCGCCCCGTGCAGATCGTCGAGGCCGTCACCGGCCGGCTGCTGGGCACGGTCGACGAGGCCGCGGCCCACACCGCAGTCCACGACGGGGCGGTCCACCTCCACCAGGGCCGCACGTATCTCGTGAAGCACCTGGACCTGGAGGATTCGGTGGCCCTGGTGGAGGAGTCCAGCCCGCCCTTCTCCACCACCGCCCGGGACACCACCTCCATCTCGGTGCTGGAAACCGAGACGGAGATCCCGTGGGGCCGGGGCCGGCTCTGCTTCGGCTCCGTCGAGGTCACCAACCAGGTCGTCTCCTACCTGCGCCGCAAACTGATCACCGGCGAGGTGCTCGGCGAGGCCAAACTGGACCTGCCGCCGCGCACCCTGCGCACGCGGGCCGTGTGGTGGACGGTCACCGAGGACCAGCTCGACGAGGCCCGGATCAACCCGGAGATCCTCGGCGGCGCCCTGCACGCCGCCGAGCACGCCTCCATCGGCCTGCTCCCGCTCTTCGCCACCTGCGACCGCTGGGACATCGGCGGGGTCTCCGTCCCGCTGCATCCCGACACCCTCCTCCCGACGGTCTTCGTCTACGACGGCCACCCCGGCGGCGCCGGTTTCGCGGAGCGCGCCTTCCACACGGCCCACGCCTGGCTGAGCGCGACCCGCGACGCCATCGCCGCCTGCGAGTGCGAGGCCGGCTGCCCCTCCTGCATCCAGTCCCCCAAGTGCGGCAACGGCAACGACCCCCTCCACAAACGCGGCGCCATCCGCCTCCTCACCCGCCTCCTGGCGGAGTCGCCCCCGCCCCCGTAGCCGGACCGTCCCCGCCGCCCGTACCCGGCGCCGCCCCGGCTCGGCGCAGGGGTGGGGTCGGTGGGCCGGCGCGGGATTGGATCGGCGGGGTGAAGGGGCCCGTCGCGGCGCGGGCCGTGATCTGGGCCGTCTCGCCCGTCAGCACGCACGCGGTGACCCGCGCGCCCTGGGCCCCGGCCACCCGTGCCGCCGTGGCGCAGGCGGCCTGCGGGCCGTGGGTCCAGCTCGCCGCGGCCGCAAGGGCGGCCAGGTCGGCGGCCGCCGCCGCGCGGTGGCGGGCCACGACGGCCTGGCCGAGCAGCAGCACCCCGCCGAACACCGCCCCGAGCACGGTCACCACGAGCGCGGCCCACACCGTGGCCGAACCCCGGTCCGCGGCCCGGCGCGCCGCCCGGCTCATGGCGGCGGCCCCACGCTGTCCTCGGCCAGGGCCACCGCCTGCGCGCCGAGCCGTACGGGCAGCGCGGCCGGCCCCGGCGCGGGCGCCGCGACCCGGACCCGCCACAGATCGCCCGTGCGCTCCACCTCCACTTTCGCCCCTGGCGGGGCGGCCGCCCCGGCCGCCGCCACCACGACCTCCGCCGGTTCCGACCGGGCCGCCGCCCGGGCACCGGCCCGCGCGGCGTCCACGCACCGGATCTGCCCGGCGGCCGCCATCAGCGCCCACACGAGCAGCGCCGCGAACAGCACCAGCGCGGGGATCACCAGGGCGGCTTCCGCCGTCACATATCCCCGGTCGTCACTCCTGCCCCGCATTCCTCGTGACTTTCCCTCAGAACGGCACATCGAGCGCCTTCCCGATGGTCGATTGAAGTGCCGTGGAGACCACCTCGCTCGTCACCACCTTGTACAGAACGGCGGCGAATGCACACGCCGCGATCGTGCCCATGGCGTATTCCGATGTCGACATTCCCGCATCGCCGCCCCGACCCCTCAGCGCCGCCCGTACGCGCGACCAGATGATCCTCATGACAACCTCCTGTTGATTCAGCTTCTTGACGTGATTTCAGATTGATCTCAGGTGTTCGAGAGAAGACCGGAAGCCATACCGATCACCACCGGCGCCACCCCGATCGCGAGAAAAGCGGGGAGGAAACACAGCCCCACCGGCGCGGTGACGAGCACTGCCGCCCGCTGCGCCCGGGCGCCCGCCCGCCGGGTCCGGTCCGCCCTCAGCGCCCCCGCCAGCCGGGAGACCGGCTCGGCGGCCGGCGCCCCCGTCCGGGCGGACCGCTCCAGGCACTCGGCCAGCGCCCTGGCTCCCGGTATCTCCGCCAACCTCCCCCACGCGGCGCCCGGTTCCCCGCCGAGCCGCAGCTCCGCCCCGGCCAGGGCCAGCCGCTCGCCCACCGGGCCGCCCAGCGACTCCCCCACCACCTCGGCGGCCTCCACGGGCCCCGCCCCGGCCGCCAGACAGGCCGCCAGCAGGTCGGCCGCGAAGGGCAACTGGCGCTCCGCCTCCGCGGGGTCCACCCCGGCGGGCGGCTTCGGCCGGGCCGACCACCACCGCACCCCGAGGGCCGCCGCGCAGCCGACCGCCACTCCCACAAGGCCGCCGATCAGCACCCAGCCCGCCGCCAGCGCCCCGGCTGGCCCGGCCCAAGCGACCGCAGCGGACCGTATCCGTGGCCCGAACACCGGCCGGCTCCGCGCCGGTTGCGCCGCCAGCAGGGCGCAGATCCGGCGCCGGGCCGCACGCTCCCGGGCTCTGGCCACCCATGCCGCCGCCACGCAGAGCGCGGCCGCCGCGAGGCACAGCGCCGTCCCCAGCCTGTGGACCGAGAAGTCGCCCATCACCGCTCCCCCACCCGTACGATCCGCCGGCACCACAGCAGCCCCAGCGCCTCCAGCACCCCTCCCGCCAGCAGGCAGCCCCACCCCATGGGCGTGTGCAGCAACACCCGCAGCGGATCCGCCCCGAGCCCGGTGCCGATCAGCAGCGCGACCACCGGCAGCAGGGCCAGCACCCCCGTCGTCGATCTCGCCCCCGCCAACTGGGCCCGCAGCGACTCCTCCCGGTCCCGCTCGGCCCGCAGTGCCCCCTCCAGCCGGTCCAGTCCGGCGGCCAGCCCGGCGCCCCCGTCCACCGACACCCGCCAGCAGGCCGCCATCCCGGCCAGCCCCTCCGCGCCGGGCTCCCGCGCCGCCTGCCGCAGTGCTCCGGGCACCTCCCCGCCGAACGCCGCGGCCGCCAACACGGCCGCTTCCGCCGCGCCCGGGCCGCCGGCGCCGCAGGCCGTCCTGCGCAGCGCCGCGGTCAGCGCCTGGCCCGGCTGGGCCCCGGCCCGCAGCTCGCCCACCACCGCGCCGCACAGGGACGCCACCTCCGCGGCCCTCGCCGTCCGGGCCCGCTCCCGCTCCCGGGCCCGCAGCCACCGCCGCACCAGCGGCAGCGCCGCAACCCCGGCCACGACCGGAAGCACCGACCCGCCCAGCAGTCCGAGCGCCACTCCCGCCGCGATACAGGCCCACTCCCGCCACCGCGCGGCCCGTACCCGCACTCCGATCACCAGCCGCTCCCAGCGCACCGGCCCGCTCGGCACCACCGGTCCCGCACCGGCCAGCATCGTCCGGGCCCGCCGGGACACCCGGTCGCCCCCGGCCAGCGCCCAGGCGGCCGCCCCGGCGCACAACACCCCGGCGAACACCGGCAGCCCCGCCGCCGCCCCGGCGCTCACCGGGCACCGCCCAGCAGCGGGCGCAGCCGCTCCCAGCCCCGCTCCCGTACGAATCCCCGCGGGGCCCAGCGCAGCGCCGGCACGGTGACCACCAGCCCGGCGGCGTCCCGCTGGAGCACATGCACCTCGGCCACCCGGCGCCGCCCGGCCCGGTCCCGGACCAGGTGGACCACCAGGGTCAGAGCGGCCGCCAACTGGCTGTGCAGGGCGGCCCGGTCGAGCCCCGCGGCCGTCCCGAGCGCTTCCAGCCGGGCCGGGACATGCGCCGCGGCGTTGGCATGGACCGTGCCGCAGCCGCCCTCGTGTCCGGTGTTCAGGGCGGCCAGCAGATCCGCCACCTCGGCGCCCCGCACCTCGCCCACGACCAGCCGGTCCGGGCGCATCCGCAGGGCCTGGCGGACCAGATCCGCGAGGGTGACCAGGCCCGCACCCTCCTGGTTGGCCGGGCGGGTCTCCAGCCGCACCACATGTGGATGGTCGGGGCGCAGCTCGGCCGAGTCCTCGGCCAGCACGATCCGCTCGCCGGGGCCGACGAGCCCCAGCAGGGCACTGAGCAGGGTGGTTTTGCCCGTGCCGGTCCCGCCGGAGACGAGGAACGACAGCCGGGCCTCGATCATGTCCCGCAGCAGCCGCTGACCGTCGGGCGGCAGTGTCCCCGCCGCCACGAGCTCCTCCAGCGTGAACGCCCTGGGCCGCACGACCCGCAGCGACAGGCAGGCCGATCCGACGGCCACCGGCGGCAGCACGGCATGCAGCCGGGTGCCGTCCGGCATCCGGGCGTCCACCCAGGGCCGGGCGTCGTCCAGGCGCCGCCCCGCGACGGCGGCGAGCCGCTGAGCGAGTCTGCGCACGGCCTCGGCATCAGCGAAGGTCACCCCGGTCAGCTCCAGCCCGCCGCCGCGGTCCACCCACACCCGGTCCGGGGCGGCCACCAGCACATCGGTGACCTCGGGGTCGGTGAGCAATGCCTCCAGCGGGCCCGCGCCGACCAGTTCGGAGCGCAACTCGGCGGCCACACCCAGCACTTCCGCATCGCCCAGCAGTCGGCCCTGCTCCCGCAGGGCCGCCGCGACCCGGGCCGGGGTCGGCTCCGCCCCGCTCTCGGCGAGCCGCCGGCGCACCGCGTCCAGCAGCACCGCGCTCATGCCGTCACCCCCTGGGCGGTGCCGAGCACCCGCTGCCAGAAGCCGTCGCAGAACCGGGCCAGCGCACCCCGCCCCTGCGCACCCGGCGGCTCCCCCTCGGCCACCCGCCCCGGGAGCCCCACCTCGACCGGCACCTCACCGGCCAGCGGCGCCCCCAGCAGCCCGGCCACCGCCTCGGCGTCGAGCCCGCCGGGGCCGCGGCCGCGCACGACGACCCGTACATCCCGGGCCGCCATCCGGACCCCGGCGGCGACCCGGCCCGCCGCGGCCACCGCCCGCAACTCGCCCGGCACCACCATCAGCACCAGATCCAGCTGCGCCAGCACCTCGGCCACGGCTTCGTCCACCCGGCGCGGCAGGTCCACCACGACGACCCCGCCCCGGCGGCGCGCGGCGGCGACCACCGACCGCATCGCGGCGGGCGGCACCACCACCCGGTCCCCGCGGTCCCAGCTGAGGACCCGCAGGGCGTGCAGCTCGGGCAGGGATTCCTCCAGGGCTCCGGCGCCGACCCGCCCCCGGGAGCCGGCGAAGTCCGGCCAGCGCAGCCCCTCGGCGGCCTCGCCCCCGAGCAGTACGTCCATGCCCCCGCCGAGCGGGTCGCCGTCGATGAGGATGGTCCGCTCCCCGGCGCGGGCGGCCCGCAGGGCCAGTGCGCAGGCGAGGGTGGAGGCTCCGGCCCCGCCACTGCCGCCGATCACCCCGACCGCGAGGGCCGGCCGTCCGGCTCCTTCCACCACATCGGCGATGCGGTCCACGAGCCGGCCCTCGGCGTCGGGCAGCCGGAGCACTTCCTCGGCGCCGATTTCCAGGGCCCGCTGCCACACGAGGGGGTCGTCGAGTTCGCGGCCGACGAGGAACACGCCGTCCCGCCGCGGGGCGCCGCGGACCCGCCGGGCCGCATCGTCCCCGACCAGGACGAGCGGCGCGGACTCCCAGCCCACGCTGCCCGCGGTCGCGGCGGCGCCGGGGCTGCCGCCCCTCGCGCCCTCTCCGGAACCGCTGCGCCCGGGTACCGCGTGGTGCACGTGCGGTTCGGCGCCCGCAGCGGCGCACAGCCTCAGCAGGTCGTCCAACAGCACGGGGTCCTCGGTGATGATCAACGGCCGGCCGCCGCCCGGGGCGGGACCGCCCGCACGGGCGATCCGCCCCACCCCGCCTGCCGCGACCGCTTCCGAAACTCCACCCGACTTCGATCCAGCCACGATCTCCGCCCCCTTCTCACCGCATATCCAGCACCGCGGACTTCGCGGCTGGAATCACCGTGGCAGCGATCAGGAAAAAGAAGTGGATCTTGCTCGAAAACTGTGGACAACCGGCCCGATGTGAATAACCCGCTCATCCCAACAGGTGAGTTCCGGAGCGCGGCGGAACCACTACGCACCGTGACGAGTCTGATCTGGTGAGGGCCTTCGCCGCGCTGGCCCCGACAAGAGGAAGGGCCAGAGGGATGGTCACTTGGGGCCGAAGGCAGGGACGCGAACCGCGTCCGGACATGCGACGACCCCCGCCGGGGGGGAGAGCGGGGGTCGTCCCCACGGTCCGACTCGGGGGGGGAGGAGCCAGACCGGGTTAGCACGGTCGCGAACGATCCGTGACTTCCATGGTGTACCCGAAGGCCTTCTCAGGCAAACCCACGCGCCACACCTTACGCCGAATGGTGGGCGCATATGCTCGGGTCGTGGAAAATCAGCCCTTGCCGCACTCCTTGCCTCGCACCGCAGCCTTCTTCGACCTGGACAAGACGGTCATTGCGAAGTCGAGCACTCTGACGTTCAGCAAGTCCTTCTACCAGGGCGGCCTGATCAACCGGCGAGCCGTGCTGCGCACCGCGTACACGCAGTTCATCTTCCTGGCCGGCGGCGCCGACCACGACCAGATGGAACGGATGCGGGAGTACCTGTCCGCCCTCTGCAAGGGGTGGAACGTGCAGCAGGTCCGGGAGATCGTCGCGGAAGCCCTGCACGACCTCATCGACCCGATCATCTACGACGAGGCCGCCTCCCTGATCGAGGCCCACCACACCGCCGGCCGCGACGTGGTCATCGTGTCCACCTCCGGCGCCGAGGTCGTCGAGCCGATCGGCGAGATGCTGGGCGCCGACCGCGTCGTCGCCACACGGATGGTCGTGGGCGACGACGGCTGCTTCACGGGCGAGATCGCGTACTACGCGTACGGGCCGACGAAGGCGGAGGCGGTGCGCGAGCTCGCGGAGTCCGAGGGGTACGACCTCGCCCGCTGCTACGCGTACAGCGACTCCGCCACCGACATCCCGATGCTGGAGGCGGTGGGACACCCGCACGCGGTCAATCCCGACCGGGCGCTGCGCCGCGAGGCGGTGTCCCGGGAGTGGCCGGTACTGGTCTTCAACCGGCCGGTACGCCTCAAGCAGCGGCTGCCCGGACTGTCGATGCCGGCGCGCCCGGCGCTCATCGCCGCGGCGGCCGTCGGAGCGGCCGCCGCCACCGCCGGGCTGGTCTGGTACGCGAGCCGGCGCCGCGCCGCCCTCGCGGCCGCCACCTCCGCCTGAGGGGCTCCCGAGCCGCGCCTGACCTGCACCGCTTTGGGCTGTCCGGTTCGCCCGCAGACATACCGGAAAGCAAAGAAATGTGGCCAGGGGTTTCGCTCTACTCCGAAGCGGAGTAGAAAGGAGTCAACGGCCCGCGAGACCAAAGAACATCCGAGAGGATCATCTTTAAAACGCAGTAAGGCCCACGGACCGAAGCATGAACGCCGAGTACCCACGCGACGTCGACCCGTCGATTACGGGCCAGCCGCACCAGGTACGGGCAAAGTTCCCGACCTGATGGGCAACATTCGAGGACGCTTGGTAACTGGACGTGAATGCCAGCGGCGACACCAAAGCAAGACGGTGTCGCCGCAACCCTTTGTCCGGGTGCTTCGAGTCGTCCGGGCGCTTTCGAGCGCCTACGCCGCGCCCCGCTGCAGGGCCTCGCAGACCGCCGTCGACTCGCGCGCGCCCAGCTCGATGGCGCGCCCGCAGTGGGCGATCCAGGCCGACATCCCCTCGGGGGTCCCGGACACGTACCCCTCGAAGGCCGCCAGGTAGGCATCGCGCCCCTGCTCCGCGTGGCCCACCTCCGCCGGGCAGATGGCCTTCGGGTCGAGGCCGCTGTTGATCAGCACGATCCGCTCCGCCGTCCTCGCGACCAGACCGTTGCACGAAGCGAAGGGACGCAGCGCCAGCAGCTCGCCGTGCACCACCGCCGCCGTGATCAGCGCCGGGGCGGAGCCGCCCGCGATGATCAGCCGGGAGAGCCCGTCCAGTCGGCCCGCCACCTCCTGCGCATCAGGCAGCGGGGCGGTGACGAAGGGCTCGTCCACCGGCTCCCCCGCCAGGCGGGGGCGGCCGACCACGTCCCCGGCCGCCGTCGAGCCCGAGGCCACCAGGTGCAGTCGCGCCAGCACCCGCAGCGGCGACTGGCGCCAGATGCTGAGCAGTTGCCCCGCCTCGGCCGTCAGACGCAGCGCCGCGCCCACCGTGCGCGCCTCGGCCTCCGCACCGAAGTCGGTCCGGCGGCGCACCTCCTCCAGCGCCCAGTCGGCCCCGGAGAGCGCCGCGCTCCCGCGCGCACCGCGCAGTGCGGCCTCCGAGGTGATCTCGCCGCTGCGACGGCGCATGACCCGGTGCCCGTACACCCGGTCCACGGCCTTGCGTACGCGATCCACGGACTCGGCGACACCGGGCAGCGCGCCCAGCGGGGCCAGCGGGTCGGCGGAGCCGGAAGGGGCGGCGGAGCCAGAAGAACTACTCATAAGCAGGGAGCCTACGCACTGCGCCCCCATGACACCGACCCCTCCTTGGAGTGGTTTTCTTCACTTGACGGGACAACTCAAAGCGACCGATCCACTACTCTTGGTGAACATGAAGATCGCTTTCGTGGGAAAGGGCGGCAGCGGCAAGACCACGCTGTCCTCCCTTTTCATCCGCCACCTCGCCGCCAATGAAGCCTCCGTCGTCGCGGTGGACTCCGACATCAACCAGCACCTGGGCGCCGCGCTCGGACTCAGCGAGGACGAGGCGGCCGCGCTGCCCGCCCTGGGCGCGCACCTGCCCCTGATCAAGGACTACCTGCGCGGTTCCAATCCGCGCATCGCCTCCGCCGACACGATGATCAAGACCACTCCGCCCGGCGCCGGCTCGCGGCTGCTGCGGGTCACCGAGGACAACCCGGTGTACGCGGCGTGCGCGCGCACGCTGCTGCTCGACGGGGAGCCCGTACGGCTGATGGCCACGGGCCCGTTCACCGAGTCCGATCTGGGGGTGGCCTGTTACCACTCCAAGGTCGGGGCGGTGGAGCTGTGCCTCAACCACCTCGTCGACGGCCCGGACGAGTACGTCGTCGTCGACATGACGGCGGGCTCGGACTCCTTCGCCTCGGGCATGTTCACCCGCTTCGACGTGACCTTCCTGGTCGCCGAACCGACCCGCAAGGGCATCTCCGTCTACCGCCAGTACAAGGAGTACGCCCGGGACTTCGGGGTCACGCTCAAGGTGATCGGCAACAAGGTGCAGGGCCCGGAGGACATCGAGTTCCTGCAGGACGAGGCCGGCGAGGACCTGCTGGTCACCGTGGGGCAGTCGGACTGGGTGCGGTCGATGGAGAAGGGCCGGCCGGCCGCCTTCGAACTGCTGGAGGCGACCAACCGGCTGGCGCTGCAGGCGCTGCAGGACGCGGCCGACGACTCGTACGCACAGCGCGACTGGGTCCGGTACACGGAGCAGATGGTGCACTTCCACCTGCGGAACGCGGAGAGCTGGGGCAACGCGAAGACCGGGATCGACCTGGCGGACCAGATCGACCCCGGCTTCGTCCTTCGGGAGACCGTGGCCCAGGAGACCGGCGCCGGGGACACCGCGGCCCAGGACGCCGTCGCCCAGGAGACCCTCGTCAGTCCTCGCTCGGACTCGCTTCGGCCGACTCCGCAGCCGGCTTGACCCCGGCGGGGGCGGCCGGCGCCGCCGGCGGCCCCGCCTTCAGGAACGTGGTCCAGCCCTCCTTCGGCGCCTGGCCGACGTCGAGCGTGCGCATCCACTCCAGGGACTTGGGGTCCTGGGCGTCGAGCCAGTCGGCCAGCTCGCGGAAGGGCACGCAGCGGACCTCCTTCTGCGTGCACATCTCCTTGATGGAGTCCTCGACGGCGCGCATGTAGGTGCCGCCGTTCCAGGACTCGAAGTGGTTGCCGATGATCAGCGGCGCCCGGTTGCCCTGGTAGGTCCGCTCGAAGGCCTTCATCAGGCCGTCGTGCATCTGCTCGCCCCAGTACGCGTGCTGCGACGGGTCGCCCTGCGAAGTCGTCCCGGACTGGTTGACCATGTAGTTGTAGTCCATGCTCAGCGTGTCGAACGCCCGGCCCGGCATGGGCACCAGCTGGAGCGGCAGGTCCCAGAGCCCGTCCGTCTTCTTGGGCCAGATCTGCTTGCTGATGCCGCTGGAGTCGTATCGGAAACCCATGTCCTTCGCGGCCAGCATGAAGTTCTTCTGGCCTTCGAGGCAGGGGGTCCGGGCCCCGATGAGCTCCTTGTCGTAGTCGAAGGGGAGCGCCTCCATGTCCTTCAGGGAGGCGTTCGTCTTCCAGTTCTTGACGAAGGACTTGGCCTGGTTGATCTCGCTCTTCCACTCCTCGACCGACCATGTGCCGACGCCGCCGTCGGGCCCGCAGAAGTGGCCGTTGAAGTGGGTGCCGATCTCGTTGCCCTCCAGCCAGGCGGCGCGCACCTGGGTGGCGGTGTCCTTGATGCCCTGGAGGTCGCCGAAGCCGATGTCGGAACGGCCCGGTGAGTGCTGCGGGGCCGTGTAGAGGTCCTTCTTCTCCTCCGGGAGCATGTACACGCCGCTGAGGAAGTACGTCATGCGGGCGTTGTACTTCTTGCCGACGTCACGGAAATGCGAGAAGAGCTTCTGGCTGTCCTCGCCGGCTCCGTCCCAAGAGAACACGACGAACTGCGGCGGCTTCTCGCCGGGCTTGAGCTTCTGCGCCTTCTGTACGTTCGGCTGCGGGCCGGTGTACGAGGTCGAGCCGTCGCCGATGAGCCGCTTGACGCTGCCCGGGGCCTCCGGGGCGGCGGCGCCCTTCCTCGCGGCCGGGGGCTTGGCGGGCTCCGAAGTGCTGCACCCCGCAGCTCCCAGGACCAGCGCCGAGGCGACCAGGCCACCGGCGATCTTCTTCGTGGCGGCGGTCATCCGGCCACCCCTTCCTCGCAGTTCCATCGCGGATCCCTCGCAGGACTTCCGCGCCGCAACGTCCCACGCGGTCCGGTTTAAGGAAGGTATGACAAGCCGGACTAAATGATTAATCACCCCCGCGTGCTAATTCATGGGCCATTTGCCCTCATTACCCCCCACGACTCTTTACTCTCCATTACCATCCATTTACCGAGTGTTGAGAATCCGCCGCTTCATCCCTCCCGCCGCTTCATCCCTCCCACCGAGGAGACGGGACCTATGACAGCCCCAGCCCCATCCCCAGCCCCCGTTCCGGAGCAGGCCCAAGTCCCGGCCCCACCGGCCAAAGAGCTCAAAGACTTCCCCGCGGACCTCTCCGCCTCCATCGCCGTCTTCCTGATCGCCCTGCCGCTGTCCCTCGGCATCGCGCTCGCCACCGGCGCCCCGCTCCAGGCCGGGCTGGTCGCCGCGGCCGCCGGGGGGATCGTGGCCGGGCGGCTCGGCGGCGCACCGCTCCTGGTGAGTGGTGCGGCCACCGGACTCACCGTGGTGACCGCCGAGTTGATCCAGCACTACGGATGGCGCACCACCTGCGCCATCACCGTGCTCGCCGGCTGCTGCCAGCTCGGGCTCGCGTTCCTGCGCACCGCCCGGTCGGCGCTCATGGTGAGCCCGGCCATCGTGCACGGCATGCTCGCGGGCATCGGGGTGACCATCGCACTGGCCCAGCTGCACATCGTGCTCGGCGGCACCCCGCAGAGCTCCGCCCTCGCCAACGTTCTCGGTCTGCCCGCCCAGTTGGCCGATCTGCATCCCGCCGCGCTCGGCGTCAGCGTCCTGACACTGCTCGTGCTGCTCGGCTGGCCGCGCGTGCCCGGGCGAGCCGGGCGGAGCCTGCGCAAGGTGCCCGCCGCGCTCGCCGCAGTCGCCGTGGCCACCGCCTTCGCGACCCTGACGGGGCTACAACTGCCCCGGGTGGATCTGCCGTCCTGGCGCAGCCACGCGTTGCCCGAGCTGCCCGAGGCGCCGGTGCTCGGCATCATCGCCGCCGTGCTGACGGTCACGCTGGTCGGCAGTGTGGAGTCCCTGCTGTCCGCCGTCGCCACCGACAAGCTGATCGCCTCCGGGTGGGACAGGGGCAGCCGCCCGACGCGCGCCGATCTCAACCGCGAGCTCCGAGGACAGGGCGCGGCGAACGTCGTCTCCGGAGCGCTGGGCGGGCTTCCCGTCGCGGGCGGGGCCGTGCGCAGCGCCGCGAACGTCAGAGCCGGTGCCGTCAGCCGCCGGGCAGCCATCCTGCACGGCCTGTGGATCCTGCTCGCCGCCGGGCTGCTGGTACCGGTCCTCGACCTGATCCCGCTCGCCTCGCTGGCCGCGCTGGTGATGGTGGTGGGGGTGCAGATGGTGAGCGCGACGCACGTGCGCACCGTCACCCGGCACCGCGAGATCCTCGTCTACGCGACGACGATCGTGGCCGTGGTCCTCGGCGGCGTCCTGGAGGGTGTCGCCATCGGCATCGCGGTGGCCGTGGCGCTCGCGCTGCACCGGCTCGCCCGGACCCGGATCACGCTTGAAGAGCTGGACGGGGTCCACCGGGTCTGGGCCCGCGGGCAGTTGACCTTCCTGGCGGTACCGCGGCTGAGCCGCGTCCTGAACCAGATCCCGCACGACGGGCACGCGGTCATCGAGCTCGACGGCTCCTTCATCGACCACGCCGCCTACGAGACGCTGCACGACTGGCAGGACTCCCATCTGGCACACGGAGGCTCGCTGGAGATCACCGGACGCTCGGGGGCCCGGATCGCCGAGGCCGAGCAGGCCCGGGCCGAAGCCGGGGCCGAGGGCGGCCAGCGCGGGGCCCACCACTGCTGCCGGCCCTGGACACCCTGGCAGAACCACTGCGACCACCGGCCCACGGTTCCCCGTACGACGAGCACCGGGGCGAGCGCCGAGACGAGCACCGAGACGAGCACCGGGTCAGACGCCGAGGCTCCCGAGGCCGACGAGGCGGCTGTCACCTCGGCCCTCCCGCCGGCGCAGCCCCGCGGCCGGGGCCGGGGCGCCGGTCAACTGGCCAACGGGATCAGCGCCTTCCAGCGGGACACCGCGCCCCGCGTACGGGACGAGCTGGCGCGGCTCGCGCGCGAAGGGCAGCGGCCCTCGCAGCTCTTCCTCACCTGCGCGGATTCCCGCCTGGTGACCAGCATGATCACGGCCAGCGGCCCGGGCGACCTGTTCACCGTCCGCAATGTCGGCAATCTCGTACCGCTGCCGGGTGCGGAGTCCACGGACGACTCGGTCGCGGCGGCCATCGAGTACGCCGTGGACGTGCTCGAGGTCGACAGCATCACCGTGTGCGGGCACTCGGGCTGCGGAGCCATGCAGGCACTGCTCAACTCCTCCCCCGGGGCTCCGATGACCCCGCTGCACCGCTGGCTGCGGCACGGGCTGCCCAGCCTGGAGCGGATGGTCAGCCGCCACCACGCCTGGGCCCGCATTTCGGGCCGGCTCCCGGCGGACGCCGTGGAGCAGTTGTGTCTGACCAATGTGGTGCAGCAGCTGGAGCACCTGCGGGCCCACGAATCGGTGGCCCGGCGGCTGGCCGAGGGCACGCTGGAGCTGCACGGGATGTACTTCCACGTGGGCGAGGCGCAGGCGTACCTGCTCTCCGGGGGCGAGGACTTCTTCGACTGCCGCGTGTTCGACAGCGTCGGCCAGCACGCCTGAACCGATAATCTCCCGTATCCGTGCCACGGAGTGGCCCCTTCCCGCACCCTGCAGCGGGAAGGGGCCACTCGCACGTGAAGGGCAGTGGGCGTGGTATAGGTCTAAACCAATTTCCGGCCACCCCTTGCCACCAGGCCCTGTGACTGATGAGCTATGCCCGGGGACACAACGGACACCCTGGGAAAGGGAGATGTCGTGAGCAATGAAAGCCTGGCCAACCTGTTGAAGGAGGAGCGTCGGTTCGCTCCTCCTGCCGACCTGGCCGCCGCTGCCAATGTGACAGGGGCTGCGTACGCACAGGCCGACGAGGACCGGCTGGGCTTCTGGGCCGAGCAGGCGCGGCGCCTGACCTGGGACGTCGAGCCCACCGAGACGCTCGACTGGACCAACCCGCCCTTCGCGAAGTGGTTCGCGGACGGCAAGCTGAACGTCGCGTACAACTGCGTGGACCGCCACGTCGAGGCCGGCAACGGCGACCGCGTCGCCCTCCATTTCGAGGGCGAGCCCGGCGACAGCCTCTCGATCACCTACGCCGAGCTGAAGGACGAGGTCTCCAAGGCCGCCAACGCCCTCACCGAGCTCGGTGTCCAGGCCGGCGACCGGGTCGCCGTCTACCTCCCGATGATCCCCGAGGCGGTCGTCGCGATGCTCGCGTGCGCCCGCGTCGGCGCCGCGCACTCGGTGGTCTTCGGCGGTTTCTCCGCCGACGCCGTCGCCTCCCGCATCCAGGACGCGGACGCCAAGCTGGTCATCACCGCCGACGGCGGCTACCGCCGTGGCAAGCCCTCGGCCCTCAAGCCCGCCATCGACGAGGCCGTCGGCAAGTGCCCGCAGGTCGAGCACGTCCTCGTCGTACGGCGCACCGGCCAGGACACCGCCTTCACCGAGGGCCGCGACATCTGGTGGCACGACCTCGTCGGCCGCCAGTCCGCCGAGCACACGCCGCAGGCCTTCGACGCCGAGCACCCGCTCTTCATCCTCTACACCTCGGGGACCACGGGTAAGCCCAAGGGCATCCTGCACACCTCGGGCGGCTACCTCACGCAGGCCGCGTACACCCACCACGCGGTGTTCGACCTGAAGCCGGAGAGCGACGTCTACTGGTGCACCGCCGACATCGGCTGGGTGACCGGGCACTCGTACATCGTCTACGGGCCGCTCGCGAACGGCGCCACGCAGGTCATGTACGAGGGCACGCCGGACACCCCGCACCAGGGCCGGTTCTGGGAGGTCGTGCAGAAGTACGGCGTCACCATCCTCTACACCGCGCCCACGGCCATCCGTACGTTCATGAAGTGGGGCGACGACATCCCCGCGAAGTTCGACCTGTCGAGCCTGCGCGTGCTGGGTTCGGTCGGCGAGCCGATCAACCCCGAGGCCTGGATCTGGTACCGCAAGCACATCGGCGGCGACCGCTGCCCGATCGTGGACACGTGGTGGCAGACCGAGACCGGCGCGATGATGATCTCCCCGCTGCCCGGTGTCACCGAGACGAAGCCGGGCTCGGCGCAGCGCGCGCTGCCCGGGATCCGCGCCACCGTGGTGGACGACGAGGCGAACGAGGTGCCCAACGGCGGTGGCGGCTACCTGGTCCTCACCGAGCCGTGGCCGTCGATGCTGCGCACCATCTGGGGCGACGACGAGCGGTACATCGACACCTACTGGTCGCGCTTCGAGGGCAAGTACTTCGCGGGTGACGGTGCCAAGAAGGACGACGACGGCGACATCTGGCTGCTCGGCCGTGTGGACGACGTGATGCTGGTCTCCGGCCACAACATCTCGACCACCGAGGTCGAGTCGGCGCTCGTCTCGCACCCCTCGGTCGCCGAGGCGGCCGTGGTCGGCGCCGCCGACGAGACCACCGGCCAGGCCATCGTGGCGTTCGTCATCCTGCGCGGCAGCGCCTCCGAGACCGAGACCCTGGTCGCGGAACTGCGCAACCACGTGGGCGCCACGCTGGGCCCGATCGCGAAGCCGAAGCGGATCCTGCCGGTGCAGGAGCTGCCGAAGACCCGCTCGGGCAAGATCATGCGGCGGCTGCTGCGCGATGTCGCCGAGAACCGCGCGGTCGGTGACGTCACCACGCTCGCGGACTCCTCGGTGATGGACCTGATCCAGAGCAAGCTGCCGGCCGCCGGCAGCGAGGACTGAGACCGGCAGGACACGGCGGGAGGGGCATTCGGCGCCGCGCGCCGGATGCCCCTTTCGCGCTTAAAGTGATGATCACCGGATACGCCCCTGCGTGCACCCTGTAAAGTATTAAGAGCGTAAAGAATTGCTCCACAGGGTGCGCCGGGAAGTCTGGTCGGCAACGTGCTTCGCCATGCCGTCCAACCCACCCCGGAGGTGCCCCCCGTGGCCGCGCCCAACCCCACCGACAGCCCGAACCGCAAGCTCCTCGGCAGGCTGTCCCTGCCCGAGCGCCGCTTCGTGGCCGACGCCCTGCGCGCCGAGACGGTCGGCGGCGTACTGCTCCTCCTGGCCGCGATCACCGCCCTGGTATGGGCGAACATCCCCGCCATCTCGGACAGCTACGGCAGCAGCCAGTCCTTCCACATCGGCCCCGCCTCCCTCGGCCTGAACCTCTCGCTCCAGCACTGGGCGGCCGACGGCCTGCTCGCGATCTTCTTCTTCGTCGCCGGCATCGAGCTCAAGCGCGAGCTCGTCGCGGGCGACCTGCGCGACGCCAAGGCAGCCGCGCTCCCGGTGATCGCCGCCGTCTGCGGAATGGCCGTGCCCGCGCTGGTCTACGTACTGGTCAACATCCTCGGCAACGGCTCACTGGGCGGCTGGGCGGTCCCGACCGCCACCGACATCGCCTTCGCCCTCGCCGTCCTCGCGGTCATCGGCACCTCGCTGCCGTCCGCCCTGCGCGCGTTCCTGCTGACCCTCGCCGTCGTCGACGACCTCTTCGCCATCATGATCATCGCGGTGTTCTTCACCAATGAGATCAACTTCCTGGCGCTCGGCGGCGCGGTCGTGGGCCTGGCCCTCTTCTGGTTCCTGCTCCGCCGGGGCGTGAGCGGCTGGTACGTCTACATCCCGCTCGCCCTGGTCATCTGGGGCCTGATGTACAACAGCGGCGTCCACGCCACCATCGCCGGCGTCGCCATGGGCCTGATGCTCCGCTGCACCCGCAGGGAGGGCGAGCAGCACTCCCCCGGCGAGCACATCGAGCACCTCTTCCGGCCGATCTCGGCCGGTCTGGCGGTGCCGCTCTTCGCGCTGCTCTCCGCCGGGGTCTCGCTCTCCGACGATTCCATCGGGCAGGTCTTCACCCGGCCCGAGACCCTCGGCGTGGTCCTCGGCCTGGTCGTCGGCAAGACGGTCGGCATCTTCGGCGGCACCTGGCTGGCCGCCCGCTTCACCAAGGCCGAGCTGAACGAGGACCTCGCCTGGCCGGACGTGTTCGCCGTGGCCTCGCTCGCCGGCATCGGCTTCACCGTGTCCCTGCTGATCGGCGAGCTCGCCTTCACCGGCGACCAGGCCCTCACCGACGAGGTCAAGGCCGCCGTCCTGATCGGCTCGTTCATCGCCGCGGTCTTCGCCTGCTTCATGCTCAAGCTGCGCAACCGCAAGTACAGGGCCCTGACCGAGGCCGAGGAGCGCGACGAGGACCACGACGGCATCCCGGACGTCTACGAGGAGGACAAGCCCGAGTACCACCTGCGGATGGCGAGGATCCACGAGGAGAAGGCCGCGGAGCACCGGCGCAGGGCCGAGAAGACGGCGGGCGCCGCGGCCCGGGCGGCAGCCGGGTCCAGCACCGAGGGCGACCGTCCGGCATGATCTGACTGAGGCAGGACCGACGGAGCACAGCCGTCGCCGACGGACGACAGAGGGAGAGAGCGATGAGCGCAGTGGACCAAGGGGCGCAGGGAGCCGAGCGCACACTCGGCCAGCTGGTCGCCTCGGCCACCGCCGAGATGTCCGCCCTGGTGCACGACGAGATCGCCCTCGCCAAGGTGGAGATCAAGCAGGACGTCAAGCGTGCGGGGATCGGCAGTGGCGCCGCCATCGTCGCGGGGGTGCTCTTGCTCTTCTCCCTGCCCGTACTGAGTTTCGCCGCGGCCTACGGGATCCATAACCTCGGGCTCGGGCTCGCCTGGTCCTTCCTCATCGTCGGCGGGGCGTTCTGGCTGCTCGCGGGCCTGACCGGGCTGCTCGCCGTCGTGAAGTTCAAGAAGGTCAAGCCGCCGACGAAGACCATCGAATCGGTCAAGCAGACCGCGGCGCTCGTCGGGACCGTCAAGCCGCATCCGCGGCCGGTGACTGACAAGGCCGTGGGTGTGGCACGCTCGTCTTCATGACAGTTCCCCCGCCGGACTCCAGCACTCCGCCCACTGCCGCCTCGGCGGTCAGGATCGACGTGCCCGGCGGGAGAACGGTGACGCACCGGGATGTCGCGGCCAACGGGGCGCGGTTCCACGTCGCCGAACTCGGTGACGGGCCGCTGGTGCTGCTCCTGCACGGCTTCCCGCAGTTCTGGTGGACCTGGCGGCACCAGTTGGTGGCGCTCGCGGACGCCGGGTACCGGGCGGTCGCGATGGACCTGCGCGGTGTGGGCGGCAGCGACCGCACCCCGCGCGGCTACGACCCCGCCAACCTGGCGCTCGACATCACCGGGGTCGTACGGTCCCTCGGCGAGCCGGACGCCGCGCTGGTGGGGCACGACCTCGGCGGCTACCTCGCCTGGACCGCGGCCGTCATGCGGCCCAAGCTGGTGCGCCGCCTGGTGGTCTCGTCCATGCCGCACCCGCGCCGCTGGCGCTCGGCGATGCTGGCGGACTTCGGGCAGACCCGCGCCAGTTCGCACATCTGGGGCTTCCAGCGGCCGTTCGTCCCCGAGCGGCAGCTGGTCGCCGACGACGGCGCGCTCGTCGCGCAGTTGATCCGGGACTGGTCGGGGCCGCGGCTGCGGGAGGACGGGGACGCCGACAACGAGCAGGCGCTGGCCGTGTACCGGCGGGCGATGTGCATCCCGTCCACCGCGCACTGCTCGATCGAGCCGTACCGCTGGATGATGCGGTCGATGGCCCGGCCGGACGGGCTGCAGTTCAACCGCCGGATGAAGCGGCCGGTGCGGGTGCCGACGCTGCACCTGCACGGCTCGCTCGATCCGGTGATGCGTACGCGCAGTGCGGCCGGATCCGGGGAGTACGTCGAAGCCCCGTACCGCTGGCGGCTGTTCGACGGTCTGGGGCACTTCCCGCACGAGGAGGACCCGGTCGCCTTCTCCACCGAGCTGGTCAACTGGCTGAAGGACCCCGAGCCGGACCGCTGAGCGGCTCGTGGATCACTCGTGCGTCCATATGACAAGCATTCAATTGCCTGGCGCATAGGCCAATTGGCCGCCTCCAACGCGATTACGGACCTTGGGGCCCGGGCACAGCTCGGAGTATGAGCTGGACGCACGACTACGGTGAGACCGCACACGAACGACGCTCGGCAGTGACGCCGGGCACCCACGAGAGGGCGGGCCGGGACGGCCACGACCCCCGACTCGGGATTCCGCTCATCCTGCGCCGCCGGGCCCGCTGGGTCTCGGCCAGGCTCCGGCACCAGCGCACGTAGGAGCGGCTGGGGCCGGGTGGCACCGGCCCGCACGGCCCGTGCACCCCGCCTCGCCCGTACGGCTCAGAGGGCGCAGCCCTGGCTGTCCACCCGCCGGTCGGCGGTCTTCCCGATGCGGATGTCGTCGCGGACCTCGTCCGCCGTCAGGGCGTAGCCGGTGTTCGGGTCGTCGAGGGACTTCGCGAAGACGACCCCGTACACCTTGCCGTCGGGCGTGAGCAGCGGGCCGCCGGAATTGCCCTGGCGGACCGTCGCGTACAGGGAGTAGACGTCGCGTCGGACGGTGCCCCGGTGGTAGATGTCCGGGCCGTTGGCGTTGATCCGACCGCGTACGCGCGCCGACCTGACGTCGTACGCGCCGTTCTCCGGGAAGCCGGCGACGATGGCGTCACTGCCGCTCGCCGCGTCCTTGTCGGTGAACTCCAGCGCGGGCGCCTTCAGCTTGGGCACGTCCAGGACGGCGATGTCGCGCTCCCAGTCGTAGAGCACGACCTTGCCGTCGTACAGCTTGCCCTCGCCGCCGATCTGCACGGTCGGCTCGCCGACACCGCCGACGACATGCGCGTTGGTCATCACCTTGCCGGGCGCGAAGACGAAGCCCGTGCCCTCCAGCACCTTGCTGCACCCGGGCGCGGTGCCGACGACCTTCACGATCGAGCGCTTGGCCTGCTCGGCGACCGGGCTGCGGGCGAGCGCCGGGTCGGGCGCCTTGACCTCGGTGATGGGTTCGTTGGAGAACGGGCTGAAGACCTGCGGGAAGCCGTTCTGCGCCAGGGTGGAACTGAAGTCCGAGAACCAGGTGTTCGCCTGGGCCGGGAGGACCCGCGACACGCCGAGGAGGATTTTGGAATTGCGGACTTCCTTGCCGAGCGTCGGCAGTGAGGTCCCGGCGAGCGCCGAACCGATCAGCCAGGCCACCAGCAACATCGCGACCACGTTCACCAGGGCGCCGCCGGTCGCGTCGAGCGCGCGGGCCGGGGACCATGTGATGTGGCGTCGGACCCTGTTGCCCAGGTGGGTGGTGAGGGCCTGTCCGATCGAGGCACAGATGATGATCACGACGACGGCGATGACGACGACCGTGGTCGACACCTGGGTGCCGTTGTCGGTCACCCGGTCCCAGATCAGGGGCAGCAGGGACACGGCGACGAGACCACCGCCGAGGAAGCCGATCACCGACAGGATGCCGACGACGAACCCCTGGCGGTAGCCGACGATCGCGAACCACACGGCCGCGAGCAGCAACAGGATGTCCAGCACGTTCACGTGGGCCACCGTCTCATGCGCGCCAGTCGAGCGGGACCTGACGTGATCGGTCCCACGGCCGCTCCCATCCGGCGAAGTGCAGGATCCGGTCGATCACCCCGGCGGTGAAGCCCCAGACCAGAGCCGATTCCACGGCGAAGGCCGGGCCCTGGTAGCCGCCCGGGTGGACGACGGTGACCCGGTGTTCGGGGTCCGTGAGATCGGCCACCGGGACCGTGAAGACGCGGGCCGTCTCGGCCAGGTCCACGGCGCCGACCGGGCTGGGGGCGCGCCACCAGCCCAGGACGGGGGTCACGACGAACTCGCTGACCGGGATGTAGAGGCGGGGCAGCACCCCGAAGAGCTGTACGCCGGCCGGGTCGAGGCCGGTCTCCTCCTCGGCCTCGCGCAGCGCGGCGCGCAGCGGGCCGGTGGTGTGCGGGTCGCCGTCCTCGGGGTCGAGCGCGCCGCCGGGGAAGGAGGTCTGGCCGGCGTGCGAACGCAGGCTCCCGGAGCGCTCCATGAGCAGCAGCTCGGGACCCCGGGGGCCCTCGCCGAAGAGGATCAGTACGGCGGACTGGCGGCCGCGGCCGTCCTCGGGCGGCAGGAACCGGCTGAGCTGGGTCGGCCGGACGGTCCGCGCGGCCTCCACGACGGGGTCGAGCCAGCCGGGCAGGCCGTCGCTGGTGACGGCCACATCACTGCCCTCCCGGGCTCCCGTCGTGGTCCCGTCCTGCGTACCGCGCGACATAGGCACCCCTGTCCCCGTTCTTCTGCCAACACCGTCTCCCACACCGCCCAAACGCGGTCCGGGTACCGATTCGTTCCTACGGCCTGCGGCCCCTGCCTACGGCTGTGGGGGCGCCGCCCGCCCGCCCAGCGGCGGGGCCGGGAGGCCCGGGTAGTCCGGGGGCGGGCTCAGGCGCTGGCCCGGCTGGCCGCCCTTCTCGTACTTCAGCAGCTTCTTCGCCTTCTCCGGGTCGGTCTCGCCCTCCCCGTACGCCGGGCAGAGCGGGGCGATCGCGCAGGCGCCGCACGCGGGCTTGCGCGAATGGCAGGTCCGGCGGCCGTGGAAGACGACGCGGTGCGAGAGCATCGTCCACTCGCTCTTCGGGAAGATCGCGCAGATCTCCGCCTCGACCTTCTCCGGGTCCTCCTGCTCGGTCCACTTCCAGCGGCGCACCAGCCGCCCGAAGTGGGTGTCCACGGTGATCCCCGGGACCCCGAAGGCATTGCCTAGGACGACATTGGCGGTCTTGCGGCCGACTCCGGGCAGGGTCACCAGGTCCTCGATCCGGCCCGGCACCTCGCCGCCGAAGTTGTCGCGCAGGGCCTGGGAGAGGCCGAGCAGGGACTTGGACTTCGCCCGGAAGAACCCGGTCGGCCGGATGATCTCCTCCAGGGCCTCCGGGGCCGCCGCGGCCATGTCCTCGGGGGTCGGGTAGGCGGCGAAGAGGGCCGGCGTCGTCTGGTTCACGCGCAGGTCGGTGGTCTGCGCGGACAGGACGGTGGCGACCAGCAGCTCGAAGGGATTGCGGAAGTCGAGCTCCGGATGGGCGTACGGATAGATCTCGGCCAATTCGCGGTTGATGCGGCGGGCCCGGCGGATCATGGCCAGACGGGATTCGGGCTTGGCGGCCTTGGCCGGAGCGCCGACGGCCACCTTGGCCGCGGCGGGTTTCGCGGGTGGTTTCTTGGCTGAACCTTTGCCCTGGGGCGGCGGTGACACCTTCCGGGACACCTCCACGAGGGCTTGTTCGCCCACGGCTGAATTATGGGCCGCCGTTACTCCCGCGGACCCCTTGGCCTGTGCTCTCACCGGCTTGTTGGACACCCGGCCAGCCTAAGGCCGGCCGCTGACACCCGTCCGGACCTCAGGTAACACCACCCCGATTGGTCTCTCACCGCACAGCACACGCGTACGTCCGGCATCCTTAGTAGTGATTGATCGCACTGTTTGAGCCGTCCGGCAAAATGGGAGACCGGTCCCCTGAGCTGGTCGACATAGGAGAGAGACTCGTGGACGACGTTCTGCGGCGCGCCCCGCTCTTCGCGGCGCTCGATGACGAGCAGGCCGCGGAGCTCCGCGCCTCCATGGGCGAGGTGACCCTCGCACGCGGTGACGCCCTGTTCCACGAGGGCGACCCCGGTGACCGGCTGTATGTCGTGACCGAGGGGAAGGTGAAGCTCCACCGCACCTCCCCCGACGGCCGCGAGAACATGCTGGCCGTCCTCGGCCCCGGCGAGCTGATCGGCGAGCTGTCGCTCTTCGACCCGGGCCCGCGCACCGCCACCGCCACCGCCCTCACCGAGGTCAAGCTGCTCGGCCTCGGCCACGGCGACCTCCAGCCGTGGCTCAACGCCCGGCCCGAGGTGGCCACCGCCCTGCTGCGCGCCGTCGCCCGGCGCCTGCGCAAGACCAACGACCAGATGTCCGACCTGGTCTTCTCCGACGTGCCGGGCCGCGTGGCCCGGGCGCTCCTGGACCTGTCGCGCCGCTTCGGCGTGCAGTCCGAGGAGGGCATCCACGTCGTGCACGACCTGACGCAGGAGGAGCTGGCCCAGCTCGTCGGCGCGTCGCGCGAGACCGTGAACAAGGCCCTGGCCGACTTCGCGGGGCGCGGCTGGCTCCGCCTGGAGGCCCGCGCCGTGATCCTGCTGGACGTGGAGCGGCTGGCGAAGCGGTCGCGCTGACGCCCTTGGCTTCGGTTGCGTGAAGGCCCCGCCCGTACCCCGGGCGGGGCCTTCGTGTGTCCGGACGCGGCGCCTCTGCGGGGCTCCGCCCCCGGGCCCCCGCGCCCCGAACGCCGGCGAGGCTGAATTTCGCCAGGCGGCCAGGCACAGTGGGCCCATGGAGCGCAGAGGGCTGGACGCCTACGGGTACTTCGAGCGCGAAGGGTCCCTCGGGCGGATCCAGCCGGAGTTCGCGCCCGTCGTCGCGGCCGCACGGGAGCGGATCGGTGAGGCGTACGGGCGGCGGCTGCACAGCGCGTACCTGTACGGGTCCCTGCCGCGCGGCGCCGCCCGGCCCGGGCGGTCCGACCTAGACCTGCTGCTCGCCCTGCACCACGAGCCCGGCGACCAGGACCGGGACACCGCCGAAGTGCTGGGGCGCGGGCTCGGCCAGGACTTCGCCGAGATCGACGGGGTGGGCGTCCTGCTGTACGGCAAGGACCGCCTGCTGAGCGAGCAGGAACGTTACGACCTGGGCTGGTTCCTGGCCTGCCTGTGCACCCCGCTGCTCGGGGCGGACCTGGCCGAGCACCTGCCCCGGTACCGCCCGGACAGCCTGCTCGCCCGCGAGACCAACGGCGACCTGTCCGCGCTGCTCCCGCGCTGGCGTGCCAGGGCCGCTGCCGCGGCGACGCCCGAGGAGTACCGCACGCTCGGCCGGGCCTTCGCGCGGCGTCTGGTGCGGACCGGGTTCACCCTGGTCATGCCCCGGTGGGGCGGCTGGACCAGCGATCTGTCCGAGTCCGCGGAGATCTTCGGCCTGTACTACCCCGAGCGCGCCGCGCAGATGCGGGCCGCGGCCGCCGTGGCACTGGAGCCGGTCGCCGACCCGGCCGTCCTGCGCGGGTACATCGAGGACCTCGGGCCGTGGCTCGCGGACGAGTACACCGCCCGGCACGGAACGAAGACGCCCCGGGGCTAGCCCCGGGTCACTCCACCGGGCCACCGGGGATCAGGCCGTGCTCGCGCAGGTACTCCAGCTGCGCCCGTACGGACCACTCCGCCGCCGGCCACAGCGAGCGGTCCACGTCCGCGTAGACATGGGCGACGACCGCCTCGGGGGTGCCGAAACCGTTCTCCACCGCCGTCTCCACCTGCGCGAGGCGGTGGGCACGGTGGGCCAGGTAGAACTCGACCGCGCCCTGGGCGTCGTCCAGGACCGGCCCGTGGCCCGGGAGCACCGTGTGCACCCCGTCGTCGACGGCGAGCGAGCGCAGCCGGCGCAGCGAGTCGAGGTAGTCGCCGAGGCGGCCGTCGGGGTGGGCCACGAGGGTGGTGCCCCGGCCCAGGATCGTGTCGCCGGTCAGGACCGCCCGGTCGGCCGGCAGGTGGAAGCAGAGCGAGTCGGCGGTGTGGCCGGGGGTGGGAACCACGCGCAGTTCCAGACCGCCGGTGCGGATCACGTCCCCGGCGGCCAGTCCCTCGTCGCCCAGGCGCAGGGCGGGGTCGAGGGCGCGGACCTTCGTACGGGTCAGCTCGGCGAAGCGGGCGGCGCCCTCGGCGTGGTCGGGGTGGCCGTGGGTGAGGAGGGTCAGGGCGACCCGCTTGCCGGCCTCCTCGGCGGCGGCGATGACGGCACGCAGGTGCGTCTCGTCCAGCGGGCCGGGGTCGACGACGACGGCCAGGTCGGAACCGGGCTCGGACAGCAGCCAGGTGTTGGTGCCGTCCAGGGTCATGGCGGAGGCGTTCGGGGCCAGGATGTTGACCGCGCGGGCGGTGGCGGGCCCGGAGGCGACCACTCCGCGGGGCTGGCCCGGCAGGGCGGCGGCGTCGGTCATGCGGGGCCTCCCGGGCGCACTCGCTTGGTGAACTCGTCGTGCCCCGGCCAGCTCAGCACCAGTTCGCCGTCCTCCAGCGCGGCCCGGGCGAGAACGGGGGTCAGGTCCTGCCCGGCGGCCGCGGCGAGCGCGTCGCAGGCGCCCGCGTACGGCTCCAGGGAGCGCAGGGTGGAGACGGTCGGCGGCATCATCAGCAGCTCGCCCTTGTCGTAGCCGGCGGCGGCGTCCGCGGGGCGGATCCAGACGGTCCGGTCGGCCTCGGTGGAGGCGTTGCGGGTGCGCTGGCCCTCGGGGAGGGCGGCGACGAAGAACCAGGTGTCGTAGCGGCGCGGCTCGAACTCCGGGGTGATCCAGCGGGCCCACGCACCGAGCAGGTCGGAACGCAGCAGGAGGCCGCGGCGGTCGAGGAACTCGGCGAAGGACAGCTCGCGGGCGACGAGGGAGCGGCGGTCGGCCTCCCAGTCCTCGGCGGTGGTGTCGCCGACGACGGTGTCCGCGCTCTCGCCGGCGAGCAGGACGCCGGACTCCTCGAAGGTCTCGCGGACCGCACCGCAGACGATCGCCTGGGCGGCCCGGGCGTCGGTACCGAGGCGGGCGGCCCAGGCGTCCAGGCTCGGCCCCGCCCAGCCGATGCGGTGGTCCTCGTCGCGGGGGTCGACCCCGCCGCCGGGGTAGGCGTACGCGCCGCCGGCGAAGGCCATGGAGGTGCGGCGGCGCAGCATGTGCACGGCGGGGCCTGCGGGCGTGTCGCGCAGCAGCATGACGGTCGCTGCGCGCTTGGGCGGGACGGGGGTGAGGGTGCCGTCGGCCAGGGCGCGGATGCGGTCCGGCCACTCCGGCGGGTACCACTGCCCTCCGGGGGTGGTGGGGTCCTGGGGCGGCTGGCGTTCCTGACCATTCGGCATGGCCGGATGCTACGGCCATCCGGTCCGATGTTCGAGGGCCCCCGGCAGCACGGTCCCCGCGCGGCGGGGGACCTGGGGCTCTGCCCCAGACCCCCGCGCCTCAATCGCCGACGGGGCTGATCTTCGCGAGCGGTGGGGGTCAGGCGTCCGGGGTCAGTTCGACCTGGAACTCGACCTCGACCGGTGCGTCCAGCGGCAGGACCGCCACGCCGACCGCGCTGCGGGCGTGGACGCCCTTCTCGCCGAGCACCTGGCCCAGCAGCTCACTCGCACCGTTCAGCACGCCCGGCTGGCCCGTGAAGTCCGGGGCCGAGGCGACGAAGCCGACGACCTTCACGACACGCGCGATCTTGTCGAGATCGCCGATCACCGACTTCACCGCGGCCAGGGCGTTCAGCGCGCACACGGCGGCCAGCTCCTTGGCCTGCTCCGCCGAGACCTCCGCGCCGACCTTGCCGGTGACCGGCATGCTGCCCTTGACCATCGGGAGCTGGCCCGCGGTGTACACGTACGCGCCCGACCGCACGGCCGGCTGGTACGCGGCCAGCGGCGGGACGACCTCGGGCAGGGTCAGGCCGAGCTCGGCCAGCTTCGCTTCTACGGCGCCGCTCATGCCTTCTCCCGCTTGAGGTAGGCCACCAGCTGCTCGGGGTTGTTCGGCCCGGGCACGACCTGGACGAGCTCCCAGCCGTCCTCGCCCCAGGTGTCCAGGATCTGCTTGGTGGCGTGGACCAGCAGCGGGACCGTCGCGTATTCGAACTTCTTGGTCATGGGAGCGAGCGTAGTGCCTGCCGTGCGGGCCCCCGCCACCACCGCCGCCGCCCCGGAGGAATTAGGCTCGGGCGCTGTGAGCAGGCTCCAGGTGGTCAGCGGCAAGGGCGGCACCGGCAAGACCACGGTCGCCGCGGCACTCGCGCTCGCCCTCGCACGCGAGGGCAGGCGGACTCTTCTGGTGGAGGTCGAGGGCAGGCAGGGGATCGCACAGCTCTTCGGTGCGGAGGCGCTCCCGTACGAGGAACGGAAGATCGCCGTCGCCTCGGGCGGCGGGGAGGTGTTCGCGCTCGCCATCGACGCGGAACGGGCGCTGCTCGACTACCTCCAGATGTTCTACAAGCTCGGGTCGGCCGGCCGCGCGCTCAAGAAGCTAGGCGCCATCGACTTCGCCACGACCATCGCGCCGGGGCTGCGGGACGTCCTGCTGACCGGCAAGGCGTGCGAGGCGGTACGCCGCAAGGACAAGGCCGGCCGGTACGTCTACGACCACGTGGTCATGGACGCCCCGCCGACCGGGCGGATCACCCGGTTCCTGAACGTCAACGACGAGGTGGCGGGGCTGGCCCGGTTCGGGCCGATCCACAACCAGGCGCAGTCCGTCATGCAGGTGCTGAAGTCCCCCGACACGGCGGTCCATCTGGTCACGCTGCTCGAGGAGATGCCCGTACAGGAGACCGCCGACGGGATCGCGGAGCTGCGCGGGGCGGGGCTGCCCGTGGGACGGGTCGTCGTGAACATGGTCCGGCCGCACCACCTCGACGAGGACGCCCTGCGCGCCGCGACCGGCGAGCGCCGCGCCGACGTGGCCAAGGCGCTGTCCCGGGCCGGCCTCGGCGGCGCCCGGCGCGGCGGGCTGGCCGAGCGGCTGGTGGACCCGCTGCTCACCCAGGCCGTCGAGCACGCGAGCCGGGTCGAGCTGGAGCGCGCGCAGCGCACCGTACTGGAGGAGCTGGACGTGCCGGCGTACGAACTCCCCCTGCTCGGCACGGGGATGGATCTGGCCGGGCTCTACGGGCTGGCCACGGAGCTGCGGAAGCAGGTGGGCGACGCATGACCGAGAGGGTGCCGGGCGCGACCGGACTCGAAGCCCCGCCGCGGCTCGGGGTCGACCGGCTGCTGGACGATCCCGGGACGCGGATCATCGTGTGCTGCGGCGCGGGCGGGGTCGGCAAGACCACCACCGCGGCGGCCCTCGGGGTACGGGCGGCGGAGCGCGGGCGCAAGGCGGTGGTGCTCACCATCGACCCGGCGCGCAGGCTCGCCCAGTCCATGGGGATCGACTCGCTCGACAACACCCCGCGCCGGGTCGCGGGGGTGGGGAGCGACGGCGAACTGCACGCCATGATGCTGGACATGAAGCGGACCTTCGACGAGATCGTGGAGGCGCACGCGGACGGCGAGCGGGCCGAGGCCATCCTCGCCAACCCCTTCTACCAGTCCCTGTCGGCCGGTTTCGCGGGCACGCAGGAGTACATGGCGATGGAGAAGCTGGGCCAGCTGCGGGCCCGGGACGACTGGGACCTGATCATCGTGGACACGCCGCCGAGCCGGTCCGCGCTGGACTTCCTGGACGCGCCGAAGCGCCTCGGGTCGTTCCTGGACGGGAAGTTCATCCGGGTGCTGATGGCTCCGGCGAAGGTGGGCGGCCGGGCGGGGATGAAGTTCCTCAATGTCGGCATGTCGATGATGACGGGCACGCTCAGCAAGCTGATGGGCGCCTCGCTGCTGAAGGACGTGCAGACCTTCGTGGCCGCCATGGACACGATGTTCGGCGGTTTCCGCACGCGCGCCGACGCGACCTTCCGGCTGCTGCAGGCTCCCGGTACGGCCTTCCTCGTGGTGGCGGCGCCCGAACCGGACGCCCTGCGCGAGGCGGCGTACTTCGTGGACCGGCTGGCCGCGGAGCGGATGCCGCTGGCCGGGCTGGTGCTGAACCGGGTGCACGGCAGCGGGGCCGACCAGCTGTCCGCGGAGCGGGCGTTGGCGGCCGCAGAGAATCTTGAAGAAGGCGGCATTGTCGATCAGGAGTCCGGGAAAGCTGGACTTCGTGACTCCGCCGACGACGGCTCCCCCGACGTGGACGAGATCACGGCAGGGCTGTTGCGCCTGCATGCCGAGCGCATGCAGGTGATCTCGCGTGAACAGCGCACACGCGATCGGTTCACCTCGCTGCACCCCGAGGTGGCGGTGGCCGAAGTGGCCGCCCTGCCCGGCGATGTACACGACCTCGCCGGGCTGCGGGCCATCGGAGAGCGACTCGCGGCCGGGGTTCCGGCCGGAGCGTGAGCGTTCGTACCGTACGTGCGCGTCCGGGTGATCTACCCGGCCGCCGCGTACGTCTCGTACGGAACGTCGATCTCCACATCGACATCCCCGGTGAGGATGCCCGTACTGCGTTCGTACTCCGTGCGGGCGGTTTCGAGCAATCGTCGCCACGAGGTGACGGTGGGACGCCGGCGCAACAGCGCACGTCGTTCCCGCTCGGTCATTCCGCCCCACACTCCGAACTCGACACGATTGTCGAGCGCGTCGGCCAGGCACTCGGTCCGCACCGGACATCCGGTGCACACCGCCTTGGCCCTGTTCTGTGCCGCTCCTTGAACGAATAGTTCATCCGGATCGGTAGTGCGGCAGGCTGCCTGCGCACTCCAGTCGGTAACCCAGCCCATCCCGGCGCCGTCCTCTCCCGAATCGAGGCTCCCCCACGGCGGTAGCGGCATATTCACCGCTGCCAGTTGAGGACGTTACGGAAGGTGGGCACAGTGCAACACCCCCGACGGGCCCAATCTTGAATGGTCCGAACGGACTATGGGTAAGCGGCAGATCACCCGACGGAGTGATCCGGCGACATGCCCGACCATTCCGGCGATTCGGGTGGAATCGGCGGATCATCGGGGCAACAGGGGGCGGGATTCGGACATGAGTCCAACCCATTCGGGAGGGGTGAAAATCAAGCCGAGGGGTTGATGTCGCACCGCACTGCTGTGACAGTTGGAGACAGCTTAGGCCAAGGCATTCGCGCGTGTCCGGTGAATGAGAACGTAGGCTGCCCTCCATGGGAAAGAAGCGCTCGGGCGGCGGGCTCACGGGGCCACAGCAGGCCGCCAAGTTCCTCGGGGTGTCCGTTCTCTCCGGAGTTGTACTTGCGGGTATCGCGATCCCGGGCGCCGGCGCCCTGGGACTCGCGGCCAAGGGAACCGTCGAAGGATTCGACGAGATCCCGGCCAATCTCAAGACGCCGCCGCTGAGCCAGCGCACCACGATTCTGGACTCCGAAGGTGGCTTGATCGCCACCGTCTATTCACGTGACCGGCAGGTGGTCCCGCTCACGGCCATCTCCCCGTACATGCAGAAGGCAATCGTCGCGATCGAGGACTCTCGTTTCTACGAGCACGGCGCGGTCGACCTCAAGGGCATCCTGCGCGCGGTCAATCAGAACGCGCAGGAGGGCGGCGCCGCGCAGGGCGCGTCGACGCTCACGCAGCAGTACGTGAAGAACGTCTTCGTCGAAGAAGCGGGCGACGACGAGACCAAGGTGCGCGAAGCACAGGTGAAGAGCCTCGGCCGCAAGATCCGCGAACTGAAGTACGCGATCCAGGTCGAGGAGGAGCTCGGGAAGAAGAAGATCCTCGAGAACTACCTCAACATCACGTACTTCGGGCAGCAGGCGTACGGAATCGAATCCGCCGCGCAGCGGTACTTCAGCAAGCCGGCCAAGGACCTGACCCTGGAGGAGTCGGCGCTGCTGGCGGGAGTCGTGCAGTCGCCCAGCCGGTTCGACCCGGTGAACGACGCGGCGGAGGCGATGAAGCGCCGCAACACCGTCCTCCAGCGGATGATCGACATGAAGGACATCACCGAGGCGGAGGGCGAGGCCGCGAAGGCCAAGCCCGTCCAGCTGAAGGTGACCAAGCCCAGGAACGGCTGCATCACCGCCGTCAAGGGCGCGGGCTTCTTCTGCGACTACGTCCGCAACACCTTCCTGACCGACCCGGTCTTCGGCAACACGCGCGAGGAGCGGGCGAAGGTCTGGAACCAGGGCGGCCTGACGGTACGCACCACCCTCGACCCGCAGTCGCAGGACGCGACGAACGAGTCGATCAAGGACCACGTCGACCAGGACGACAAGGTCGCCACCGCCGTCACCCTGCTCCAGCCGGGCACCGGCCGGGTCCTCGCGATGGGCCAGTCCAAGCCGTACGGCTTCGGGAAGAACGAGACCCAGATCAACTTCTCGGTGGACAAGCAGATGGGCGGGTCGAACTTCGGCTTCCCCACCGGCTCGACCTTCAAGCCGTTCGTCGCGGCGTCCGCCCTGGAACGCGGCCTGCCGGCCGCGCAGGTGTACACCACCCCGCAGGAGATGGAGTACCCGAGCCCGGTGCAGACCTGCGGTGACAAGCCGTGGATCAACACGGAGCACGCGCGGGTGCCCAACGAGTCGGAGGACGAGTTCGGCGCGTTCGGGATGAAGGAGGCGATGGCCAAGTCGGTCAACACCTACTTCGTGCAGATGATCTCGGAGACCGGGATCTGCCCCGTGACCCAGATGACCAACAAGCTCCGGGTGATCCCCGCCGACGGCACCAAGCTGCCCGAGGTCCCGGCCATCGCGCTCGGCACCGAGGGCATGTCCCCGCTGACCATGGCCAACGCGTACGCGACCTTCGCCAACCGGGGCGTCTACTGCACGCCCGTCGCCATAGAGTCCATCACCGACTCGCACGGCAAGGCACTCACGGTCCCCAAGTCGCAGTGCGAACGCGTGATGTCGCAGAAGACCGCCGACACCATCAACACGCTGCTGCTCGGCGTGGTCGACTCGGGTACGGGTACGGCCGCGGGCCTGACCGACCGGCAGAACGCGGGCAAGACCGGCACCACCGACAGCCGCTTCAACGCCTGGTTCGTCGGATACACCCCGAACATGGCCGGCGCGACCTGGGTCGGCTCGGGCGGCTCCAAGCAGGTCTCGATGGAGCGCATCACCATCGGCGGCCAGTACTACGAGAAGGTCTACGGCGGCGGGCTGCCCGGCCCGATCTGGAAGCAGGCGATCTCGGGCGCGCTCTCGGGCCGCGAGGCACCCGGCTTCAACACCGTCAGCATCGCCGACACCCCGTCGGGCAACGGCGGCGGCCGGCCCAACCCGAACCCCAACCCGAACCCGAACCCGAACAAGCCCAAGCCCGGGAAGCCCGGCGGCGACGGCAAGCCCGGCGACGGACGCCCCGGCGGGCAGACGGCCGCCGGAGCCACGGGCGGGAACCAGGGCGGCGCCACCGGCGGCACCCCGGGCAACCCGTTCCCCGGGATCAGCCTGGAGCCCGGCCTGATCGGCGGCCGCGACTAGCGGAGGCGGGACGCGAACAGCAGAAGAGGGAGGGCCCCGCCGGATCGGATCCGGCGGGGGCCACCCACTAAAACGGTGTACCGAGGGCCAAGTATAAATGAGGGCCATAATGTGGGTGGCGGGGATGCTGT